>NZ_VDEV01000021.1:0-833 GCF_006151685.1 Arthrobacter sp. BB-1 | reverse complement strand
CCGGCGGCGAGGGTGCTTTCGCCGAGTTCGAAGACGCCGGAGGTGGCCAGGGCTTCCTGGACTTCGGGGTCTGCGCGGAAGGCGAGGGCGCGTTCCTTGAGGAGCAGGTAGGTGGCCATGTTGGCCTTGGCTGATTCCCAGACGCCGTCGTAGCCGTCGGTGCGGGAGGGCTTGTAGTCGAAGTGCCGGGGACCCTCGTACCGGGGGCCGCCGCCGGGGAAGCCGTTTTCGAGCAGGTCCACGGTGAAGAAGGCGCTGGTGAGGTCGCCGTGGCCGAAGACGAGGTCCTGGTCGTACTTGATGCCGCGCTGGCCGTTGAGGTCGATGTGGAAGAGCTTGCCGGCCCAGAGCGCCTGGGCGATGCCGTGGGTGAAGTTCAGCCCGGCCATCTGCTCGTGCCCGGTTTCGGGGTTCAGGCCCACGATGTCGCCGTGCTCGAGCTGGGCGATGAACGCCAGGCCGTGCCCGACGGTGGGGAGGAAGATGTCGCCGCGGGGTTCGTTGGGCTTGGGCTCCAGGGCGATGCGCAGGTTGTAGCCCTTGTCCTTGATGTAGGCCGCGGCGGTGTCCACGCCTTCCTTCATCCGGTCCAGCGCGGCGGCGAGGTCCTTCGAGCCGTCGTATTCGCTGCCTTCACGCCCGCCCCACATCACAAAGGTTTCGGCGCCGAACTCGGCGGCCGAATCGATGTTGCGCAGCACCTTGGCCAGGGCGAAGCGGCGGATCGAGCGGTCGTTGGAGGTGAAGCCGCCGTCCTTGAAGACCGGGTGGCTGAAGAGGTTGGTGGTCACCATGGGCACCTTCAGGCCGGTCTCGGCCAGGGCTGCCTTGAA
>NZ_VDEV01000020.1:0-15117 GCF_006151685.1 Arthrobacter sp. BB-1 | reverse complement strand
ATTCTTCAGGATCAGGTCCCGCTCCGAGGCGCTGGCGTCGAACGGAACCAGGTCGTTGTCGTGGAACGTGATGCCGTACGCGCCCAGCTCGGCCAGGCGGTGCACCGCCTCGACGGGGTCCAGGGCGGCACGGGTCGCGACACCAAACGGGTCCGCACCGGTCCAGCCCACAGTCCAGAGGCCGAAGGTGAACTTGTCAGCAGGGGTGGGGGAAATAGCCATGATGCGTCCTTGCACTCGGTTGCCGCCAGTTACGGCACTTTTAGTTTATCGCTTGAACTATATAAGCGTGATTACGCTAGGGTCAATAGCGAAAGGGCTCGTGTGGGACGGCCCCGCTACCAGTCGGAGGAGAAGGCCATGGCGAGTACCGCAGCTGCCACTGCACCGTCCGAGGCCGCCAGCCCGGGAAACATGGCGGATGTGCGGAGGAACAACCTCGCACTGGTCCTTGCCCGGGTGGCGCAGGCCCCGGCCGGAATGAATCCCACCCGGGCACAGGTTGCCGCGGCCACCGGGCTGACCAAAGCCTCTGTTTCGAGCATCGTTCTGGACCTCTTGGGTGCCGGCCTGCTCCGCGAGGTGGGCCTGAGCCGGCAGGGGGAGCGGGGCCGGCCGGGGGTCGGGCTGGAACTGAACCCTGCGCGGGGTGTCATGGGCCTGGAAATCAACGTCGACTACATTGCCGCCGGGGTGACGGACCTTTCCGGAAGCCTGGTTGTGCAGGAAATCCGGGAGCGGGACAACCGGGACAGCGCCAGCGAGCCCGTGCTGTCCGCACTGGCAGCGCTTGCTGCGGAGGTGCGGAAGGCGGCCGCGGCCTCGGGTGTTGAGGTCCTGGGCGCAGGACTGGCCGTCCCTGGCCTCGTGGAAGCCGGCACTTCAACGGTGAGGACAGCCCCGAACCTTGGCTGGAAGGACACAAAGCTGGACATGGAGCGGCTGCTTCCTGGTGTGCCGTTGGGGGTCTCCCTCTTCAACGAGGCCAATGCTGCTGCGCTAGCGGAACTGGCCCACGGCTCCCACGGCACGCGCGATTTCCTCTTTGTCTCCGGCGAGGTGGGCGTCGGTGGCGGCCTGGTGATCAATTCGGAGCTTTTCACCGGCCCGGAGGGCAACGCCGGGGAGGTGGGCCATATCGTGGTCCAGCCGGAGGGGGCCCTCTGCTCCTGCGGCGGGACGGGGTGCCTGGAGACGATCGCGGGGCAGGATGCAATTTTTTCTGCTGCCGGCATACCCGCGAAGGGACGGTCGAGGTCCGAGAGTATGTCCGACCTGCTGGGAGCGCTCGGCGCTGGGGACCAAGCTGCCTTGCTCGCTGTCCGGCGGGCCGGGCGGGCACTGGGAGTGGCAGTGGCGTCGACGTCCCGCGTGGTGGATGTCAGGGCTGTGGTGCTTGGCGGCCATTTCGCAGTCCTCGACCAGTGGCTCCGCGGGCCGCTCCTGGAAAGCCTTGCGAAGTATGCTCCGGGGGCGCTTTCCCCCGGGCACGTCACCACCTCCGCGGTCGGGGACGCCGGGGCCCTGCTGGGTGCTGCCGGCAGCGTGGTCCGCGCCCTGGTGGAAGCGCCGCACCGTTTGCAGTCCTGAACCTGCAGACCTGAAGTGGCGCTAACACCCGTTGGGCTGCCACTTATCGGGACTTCCCTGCGGGGGCCCTTTTGGTGACTGACAGGGATTGGGCAGTGGCGCGGGAAGGCAAACGCCCCGGTCCGTGAACCGGGGCGTTTGCCGTCTGGTGCCCCAGGAGGGAATCGAACCCCCGACCGGCGGATTAGAAGGCCGCTGCTCTATCCCCTGAGCTACTGAGGCAGTGGATTCCGGAGCTGAAATCCGGCGCCTCAAAAAGTTTACATTGCCCGAAGTCCCGGCGTAGTCACTGACCGGCGGGGGCCCACTGATCCTCCACAGGCAACCGCAGCCGCAGGTTATGCACATAGGCGAACCGCTGCCTCCCCGCGGGCCGGCACCGGCGCCATGCTGGTCTTGCCTGCTAGGGCACCACCATTGACGACAGGACGTGAAGATGAGCGACACCATAACCATTCGGGGGTTCGTTGCCACCGAGATCAAGAGCGCCACAACCCCAGGGGGAGTGGCCACCGCCTCTTTCCGGATCGGTTCCACCTCCCGCCGGCGCGACAAGGAATCCGGCATGTGGGTGGATGGCCACACCAACTGGTTCCTGGTCCAGGGCTACCGCCACCTGGCGGGCAGCATGGGCTGCAGCATCAGGAAAGGCCAGCCCGTCATTGTGGTGGGCACCCTGAAAATCCGCAGCTGGGAAAGGGACGGCAGGGTCTATTACTCGCACACGATCGACGCTGACGCCGTGGGCCACGATCTGACGTGGGGCACGGCCAACTTCACCCGCTCGTCCACGAAGCCGCTTCTCTCGCTTGTGGAGCGGGAGTCTCCGCTCGACGGCGAACACCGTACCGGCGGAGAGGGGACGTTCGACGAGCCGGAGGACGGCGACGAGGATCACGACGGCAGCGGGGATCCTGCCGCGGCCTACATCGAGGACAGCAACGGCCACCTCGTGCCACTGGACCTGGAGACGGGGGAACTCGCCGAATCCGGAGTCTAGCTTTCATTTCAGCGTCCCCCATCAAACGGTTTCCCCGGTTCCTTGGCGGGCAGTGCCGCGGCACCCCCCGGCCGTGCACTGCCCGCCCAGGTTACGAAGGCGGGACCAGCCCGCATGGCAGAATGACATCATGCGGCACACCCCTGACCACCGGCAGAACTCAACAGCCGGCGCGTCATCGGCGACTCCCGCAGCCAACGCTCCCGGAGGTGCCCCTTCCGGAGGTATCAGGCCCAGCGCCGCGCACCGGCTGACGGCGGCTGCCGCTGCAGCAGCGCTGGCGGCAGGTTTGGCCGGATGCGTCAGCGGTGCACCCACGGGTGAGAGGCCGGCTGCCGCCGGGCAGGCAACTGCCGCAACATCAACTTCTGCGGCATCAGCCGGAGCAGTGCCCGCAACACCAGGAACAACGGCTGCAGGAACGGAAACCGTGGCCGGACAGCTGGCGGACACATCAGGGCCGGCATCCACCACGGCTGCGGCAGCCGCCACCGAAACGGCCAAAAGAACCGTGACGGAGGCGTTGGGCAGGCTGGCCGCCGGGTCGCCAAAACCGGCAACCTCGCAAGTTACAGAAGCCCTCACGGGGGCGGGAATCGCACCTGCGGTATTGCAGGTGTCGCAGAGCCGCACTCCCACCGGCCTCGAAGCGGATGCCATTGAGGCGGCGGTGCTCCAGGGAAAGGACTGTGTGATCGGCCAGGTCCGCGATGGCGCCGTGACAGTGACCGTGTTGCCCGTGCTGGCCAGCGGGAAGTGCTTTGTAGGCTCGTAAGCCTGTTGGGCGGAATGTGAGATATGCCTGCCCACCCACTAGATTTGGAACCATGGCGGAATTTATCTACACAATGACCAAGGCCCGCAAAGCCGTTGGCGAAAAACTCATTCTTGACGACGTAAGCATGTCCTTCTTCCCTGGCGCCAAGATCGGTGTTGTGGGCCCGAACGGTGCCGGTAAGTCCACCATCCTCAAAATCATGGCCGGACTGGACACTCCCTCCAACGGTGAGGCCCGGTTGAGCCCCGGCTACACCGTGGGAATCCTGCTCCAGGAGCCTCCGCTCAACGAGGAAAAGACCGTCCTGGGCAACGTCCAGGAGGGTGTTGGCGAGATCTACGGCAAAATCCAGCGCTTCAACGAAATTTCCGAGGAAATGGCCAGCCCCGATGCTGACTACGACACCCTCCTCGAGGAAATGGGACAGCTGCAGGAAGCCATCGACGCCGCAGACGCCTGGGACCTGGACTCGCAGCTGGAGCAGGCCATGGACGCCCTCCGCTGCCCGCCCGCGGACGCCGACGTCACCAATCTCTCCGGTGGTGAACGCCGCCGCGTTGCGCTCTGCAAGCTGCTGCTGCAGAAGCCGGACCTGCTGCTCCTGGACGAACCCACCAACCACCTGGACGCCGAAAGCGTGCTTTGGCTTGAACAGCACCTGTCCAGCTACGCCGGCGCAGTCCTCGCCGTCACCCACGACCGGTACTTCCTGGACCACGTGGCGGAATGGATCGCTGAGGTGGACCGCGGCCACCTCTATCCCTACGAGGGCAACTACTCCACCTACCTGGAGAAGAAGCGCGCCCGCCTGGAGATCCAGGGCAAGAAGGACGCCAAGCAGGCCAAGCGCCTCAGCGAGGAACTTGAGTGGGTCCGGTCCAACGCGAAGGGCCGCCAGACCAAGTCCAAGGCCCGCCTTGCCCGCTACGAGGAAATGGCCGCAGAGGCCGACCGCACCCGCAAACTGGACTTCGAAGAGATCCAGATCCCGCCGGGACCCCGCCTTGGCGGCCTGGTGCTGGAGGCCAAGAACCTCCAGAAGGGCTTTGAGGACAGGACCCTGATCGACGGACTGTCCTTCAGCCTGCCCCGCAACGGCATCGTGGGCGTCATCGGCCCCAACGGTGTGGGCAAGACCACGCTGTTCAAGACCATCGTGGGGCTGGAACCACTGGACGGCGGTGACCTGAAGATCGGCGACTCCGTCAAGATCTCCTACGCTGACCAGAGCCGTGGTGGCATCGATCCCAACAAGACCCTGTGGGAAGTTGTCTCCGACGGCCTGGACTTCATCCAGGTGGGCCACGTCGAAATGCCGTCCCGTGCCTATGTCGCCGCCTTCGGCTTCAAAGGCCCGGACCAGCAGAAGAAGGCCGGCGTGCTCTCCGGCGGTGAGCGCAACCGCCTGAACCTGGCGCTGACCCTCAAGCAGGGCGGCAACCTGCTGCTCCTCGATGAGCCCACCAACGACCTCGACGTCGAAACCCTCAGCAGCCTGGAAAATGCTCTGCTCGAGTTCCCCGGCTGCGCCGTGGTGGTCTCCCACGACCGCTGGTTCCTGGACCGGGTGGCTACGCACATCCTGGCCTACGAAGGTGACGAGGAGAATCCCTCCAAGTGGTACTGGTTCGAGGGCAACTTCGAATCCTACGAGGAGAACAAGGTGGAGCGCCTCGGCCCGGACGCCGCCAAGCCGCACCGCGTCACGCACCGCCGCCTCACCCGCGACTAAACGCGAAACGCCCCGGGGCAAAGCAAAACAAGGAGGCCGGCACCCACCAGGGTGCCGGCCTCCTTGGTGTCCGGGCGGGGAATGCTGCTAGTCCCGCCCGGCCTTGCGGATCTGGTGCTCCATCAGCTTCGACTGGAAGGCGCCCACAACCTTGTTCTTCAGGTCAGTGGGTACACGCACCATGCCCTCCTGCGCCACCGAGGCCACGTGCTGCCCCGCCTGATTGAAGATCTTGCCGGTTGCGAGTCCACGGGCGCCCTGGGCGCTGGGTGACTCCTGGACATACAGCAGCCACTCATCCACTCGGGCGGGCCGGTGCCACCACATGGCGTGGTCCAGGCTTGCCACGTTCATCCCCGGAGTGATCCAGCTCAGCCCGTGGCGCCGCAGGATGGACTCAAGGAGGGTGTAGTCGCTGGCGTACGCCAGGGCTGCCCGGTGCAGGTTGGGATTGTCCGGCATCGGCCCGAAGGTCTTCATCCACACAGCATTCCGCGCTTCCCGCTTACCCTTCGCCGAGACATACAACGGCGGATCCACATGCCGGATATCGAAGGGGCGCTCATAGGCCCAGTGCCGGGCCACCGGATGGTCGAACTTGCCGAGCAGGTCTGCTGTGCTGGGCAGCGACTCCGGATCGGGAATGCCGGCAGGCATCACGGACTCGTGCTCCACGCCTTCGTCCTCGCCCTGGAAGGACGCGATCATCGACAGGATGGGCACGCCTTCCTGGTAGGCGTGGACCCGCCGCGCGGAGAAGGAGCGGCCGTCCCGGAGGCGCTGGACACCGAAGGTGATGGGCTTGTTCGCGTCGCCAGGGCGCAGGAAGTAGCCATGCATGGAATGGACAAAACGCTCCGGGTCCACTGTCCGGATGGACGCGATGAGTGACTGCGCCAGCACCTGGCCGCCGAACACCCGGTGATGGGGCTGCTGCTGGGACGGACCCAGGAAAATGTCCTCGTCCGTCCGGGCACCCTCCAGCTCACCAAGGTCAAGGAGCGAGATGAGCGATGAGGTGGGGTCCCCGCTGGGGAGCGCCAGGATCTCGGCGTCGGCTTCAGTCATGGTTTGACTCTAGACGGCACCCCGGCACTGCTCAACAAAGGCCCACCGGGTAGTGTTCTTGGTGTGTCTGATCTCCTCACTTCGTCCTTCCGCTTCGCCGATCCCCGCGATCTTGCTGACCTGAAGACCTTCGCCACGCGCGCCAAGTCCATTGACGACGGCGCCATCCGGCTTCAGGCCGCAGGTTCCGTTCTCGCCGCGTACGTCTGCGTGCTGCGGCCCAGGCTCCTGGGCGAATCGACTCCCACCATCCTGGGGTTGCGCACCATGGCGCTGGCGGAACCTTCCGCGACGGATGTGACCGTCTCCCTGTCCGCCGTCCTGGACCGCCTCGCCCGGGCGGGAGAGGACGACGTCGAGTTGCCGGTTCCGCCGTCCACTGTCACCGAGTCCTGGACCGGGGTGGGCGCCCCCCGGAGCGGGTGGGAATTCCTGGGTTCACGCAGCGATGCGGCACTGAGAAAAGCCGCCGAAGCAGGCATGGCGGAAGTGGCGGGCATCGTGCCGGACAGGCCGGGTGCGCTGATCGTCAACAACGCACGGGCCGCTGTCTGGGGCAGGGAACTGGACGAATCGGGCCTGCCGGCCGGGGCTGCTTTCGCCGCCCTCGCGCTGGGGTTCCTCGCTGATGGCGACCAGAAGCTCTACCGGGCAGGGCGCTGGTTCCGCCTTACAGGCACGCGCGGCCACGTGCTGGCCCGGACCGGAAGTGCTCTGCTCTAGCGCCGGTTATACATCAGCGGGGCTGTTGACCATGGACAGCGCAGCACGCTCCATGTAGTCCCACAGGGTTCCCTCATACAGCGGCGGAAGGTCCAGTGCGTTCACGGCGGTCCGCATGTGGAAGAGCCAGCGGTCCTTGGCCTCCGGCGTCACCTTGAACGGCATGTGCCGCATGCGGAGGCGGGGATGCCCGCGCTCTTCGCCGTAGGTGGTGGGCCCTCCCCAGTACTGTTCCAGGAACATCAGGAACCGGCGCTTCGCGGGCGCCAGGTCCTCTTCCGGATACATGGGCCGCAGCAGCGGATCGGTGGCCACGCCGTCGTAGAAGACATCGATCAGCTTCACGAACGTCTCATGGCCGCCCACAGCGTCGTAGAAACTGTCCGTGTAGCCCGGCTTGCTGAACGGATCGTTCTGCATCAGCTGCGGCCGTTGCGGTTCGATGGGGATGCTCATGGCTACTCTCCGGCCTTCTGTTCACTCTTTTTGGGTTCGGCAGCACCGTGGTCGCTTGCCTGGTCGGTGGTCCCGTCCTCTGACTCGTGCAGGGGCACGTAGGTTCCCTGGGAGCGGTTGCCGACGCGCAGGATCTCACCGTTTCGCAGGTACCAGATGGCGCCGTCGTCGGACCGCACGCGGGTGATGCGCAGGCCCATGGACTCCACAACGCCAACAACCTCACTGGTTTCGATCACATCGCCGATGCCGTACTGGTCTTCAATGGTAATAAAGATCCCGGCCAGGAAGTCCCGGATGAGCTGCTGGGCGCCGAAGCCGATGGCCACACCCAGGATGCCCACGCTGGTGAGCAGGGGGGCGATGTTGATGTCCAGGTTCTGCAGCACGTACATGCCGGTAATGATGACCACCAGCACGCCAACCACGCTGTTCAGCAGCGAGCCGATGGTTTCCGCACGCTGGACGCGCCGTTCATGGTCCAGAGCCCTAAAGGCAGGGGCTGCCCATTTGAAGGTGGGCCGCTTGAAGAAGTTGCTGCCGGACGCCACGCGCTTGGTGATCCGGGAAATCACGAACGTGGCCACCAGCCAGATGGCAACGCCCACGCCGAGGCTGATCACAATGCCGGTGATGCTGATGCCGTCCGGCTGGCTGGCGGTGGGAGGAAGGATCGACAACGTGCTGACCATAGGGGGGAAGTGCTCCTGCTGTTCTTCGGCTGGGCCGGGAAGGGGTGCCGCGGCGCCGGTTACGCCCGGCGCGGAAGGCTCTGTTCTCCTTCAACAGTATCGCCGTAGCGTCTGAACATGCGCATTCTTGTCCTCGGCGGAACGGCCTTCCTGTCCGCAGAAATTGCCCGCCAGGGGGTGGCGGCGGGACACGGGGTGACGTGCCTTGCCCGCGGCTCCGCCGCCGCACCGCCGCCAGGAGCCAGGTGGCTTCGGGAGGACCGTTCGGTAGGTGCGGACGCCTACACCGGTGCCCAGGGGGAGTGGGACGAGGTGGTTGAGGTGGCCCGGGACCCTGTCATCGCAATCGGGGCCCTGGACGCCCTGTCCCACCGGGCGGCCCACTGGACGTTCGTCTCAAGCTGCTCCGTCTATGCCGACGCGTCGCTCCCGAACGCGGCTGAAGAGGCGCCCCTTTTGCAGGCCTTGGATCCGGGCATCCCCTCTACCCCGAAGAACTATGGCGAATCGAAGGCGGCGATCGAGGCCGCCACCCTCAAAGTGGCAGGCGGGAAAGCCCACCTGTGCCGCGCAGGCCTGATAGCCGGTCCGGGGGACAGTTCGGACCGCTACGGCTACTGGCCCGCGCGCTTCGCCAGGAACAGCAAGCCGGTGGTGGTCCCCGCCATCGACCACCGTCCGACCCAGGCCATCGACGTCCGCGACCTTGCTGCCTGGATCATCCGGGCAGCAGAAACGGGTGTGGCCGGAGCCTTGAATGCAGTGGGCGGGCAGGTGCCGTTCGGGACGTACCTGGCTGCCTCACGGGACGCGGCGGCTCACCAGGGTGACGTCCTCCCGGCGGAAGAGGACTGGCTGGCGGACCAGGGCGTCAACTACTGGGCCGGCCCGGACTCCCTGCCGCTCTGGCTCCCGCCCGGGCACGAGGGCTTCATGGCACGGAGCAACCGGGCAGCCGTGGCTGCCGGGCTGCGGCTCCGGCCGTGGCAGGAGACACTGGCGGACACCCTGGCGGACGAACGCCGGTGCGGACTGGACCGCGAACGGAAAGCCGGGCTGGCGCCGGAAACCGAGGCGCGGCTCGCCAGGAAGCTGCTTCGAAGCCTTTGAGTCCGCCCGCCGCGAAACCAGGTAGCGCCAAGTGTCGGTATGGGGTGCCAAAACGACACTTGGCGCTACCCAGTTGGGCCGTCAGGGCGCCAGGGTCACCGGTTCATGCTCCACCGGGAAGTTCACACTGCGGGCAATGAAGCACACCTGGTTCGCCTCATGGTGGAGCCGGCCGGCCAGCTCCACGTGCGCCGCGTCCGCTACGGTCACCTGCGGCCGGAGCGTTACGCGCTCGAACTGCCCGCTGCCGTCCCGGTTCAGCTTCATCAGCCCGAGGGCCTCATCCCGGTAGTCCGTGACCACCACGCCGTGCTTGACCGCCACATGCAGGAACGAGAGCATGTGGCACTGGGCCAATGCCGCCAGGAGGAGCTGCTCCGGGTTGTATCGCTCCCGGTCGCCATGGAAGGTGGGGTCCGCGGAGCCCTTGAGGACCGGGAGCCCGGGAATGAGGATGTCGTGGTCCCGCGAGTAGCCGCGGTAGGACGCCGTCCCGTTGCCCGTGTTGCCCGTCCACTGGATGGCCAGCTCGTAGCGGTGCTCATGCAGGCTCATACTGCAGGCGCCGCTTCGCCGGGAAGGACATCAGCGGCCCGTGCCCGCAATGCCCGGGCAACGCCGTCGCGGTTTTCAAGCATCATCCGCCGCAGCGCTGCACTTTCGGGCGGAAGCGCGGCAAGGAAGCCGTCAGTCCGGTCCACGGTTGCCTGGGTGGTCAGCAGCGCAGGGTAGAGCCCGACGACGATCTGCTGGGCCAGTGCGTGCGTGCGGCTTTCCACGATCCCCGGCACTGCCTCGAAGTACTTTTCGGCGTAGGGCTCCAGCAGGGACCGGTCGAGCACGCGCATAAAGCCGGTGACCGCCGAGCCCTGCAGTGCATTCGAGAGTTCGCCCTTGACCACAATGGCGTCCCAGGCGGCGGCCTTCGCCTCCGCTGTGGGGATGGCGGCCTTGGCAAGGGCGGCGGCATTCTGGCCGCTGGAGGTGTTGTCCCGGGCGAGCTCGGCGTCGATCCCGTCCTGGCCGAGGCGTCCGCCCACCCCAAGCGAGGTAACCAGCTCCCAGCGCAGGTCCTGGTCCACAGCCAGCCCGTCCAGGACCAGTGAGCCGTCCAGGAGGCCGGCCACCGTGTCCAGCTGGCCTTCACTGCCCGCCAGGAGGGCAAAGGACTTCACGAACTGCAGCTGGGCATCGGAGCCGGCAGGCACCTCGGACGCCAGCTCCCACAGCCGGTCCGCGGCGGCCGAGGCCGTCTGCTCGCGGTGCTCCTCGGCCACGTAGAAGTTCAGGGCGGTTGCCAGTTGGCGCAGCTGGACCAGGATCACCGAGGAGTCCGATTCCGCGGCCACATTGGCCAGGATCAGCTCCACATACTGCCGCGCCGGGGTCTCGCCGTCGCGGGCAGCGTCCCAGGCGGAGTTCCACACGAGCGTCCGTGGCAGGCTGTGGCTGAAGTCCTTCAGGTGGGCGGTCGCCGTCGCCAGGGACTTTTCGTCCAGCCGCACTTTGGCGTAGGCGAGGTCGTCGTCATTGACCAGGACCAGGTCCGGCTGGGCCAGCCCCACCAGCCCGGGCACCTCGGTGCGTCCGCCGTCGACATCCAGCTCCTCGCGGTGCACCCGCTCAAGCTTGCCGGCGCCATTGAGGTTGTAGAACCCCACGGCCAGCCGGTGCGGACGGATGGTGGGCCACTCGTCCACGGCGGATTGCAGGATGGCGAAGGACGTGAGCTTGCCGTCGCCGTCCACCTCGAGTTCCGGCTTGAGGGTATTGACGCCAGCGGTCTCCAGCCACTGCCGGCCCCATCCGTCCAGGTCGCGGCCGCTGGCCTTCTCCAGTTCCACCAGCAGGTCGCGCAGCTCGGTGTTCTGCCAGGAATGCTTGGCGAAGTACTCGCGCACGCCGGCCATGAACTGGTTGGGCCCCACCCAGGCCACCAGCTGCCGCAGCACGGACGCGCCCTTGGCATAGGTGATGCCGTCGAAGTTGACCTCCACGTCCTGCAGGTCATTGATCTCGGCAAAGATCGGGTGCGTGGTGGGCAGCTGGTCCTGGCGGTAGGCCCAGGACTTTTCAACGGAAGCGAACGTGGTCCAGGCACTGGTGAAGGAGGTGGCTTCCACGGCCGCCAGGTGGGACATGTACTCCGCAAAGGACTCGTTGAGCCACAGGTCGTTCCACCAGCGCATGGTCACCAGGTCGCCGAACCACATGTGGGCGAGTTCGTGGAGGACGGTGATGGCGCGGCGCTCGACCTGGGCGTCTGGGACCTTGCTCCGGAAGACGTAGCCCTCGAGGATGGTCACCGCCCCTGCATTTTCCATCGCGCCGGCGTTGAATTCCGGCACAAACAGCTGGTCGTATTTGTCGAACGGGTAGGGGCAGCCGAACTGCGCCTCGAAGAATGCGAAGCCCTGCCGGGTGAGTTCGAAGATGTTGTCCGCATCCAGGTACTGCATCAGCGACTTCCGGGCGAACACCCCGAGCGGGATGACGCGGCCGTCCGAGCTGGTGACCTCGCTGCGCACTGACTGGTAGGGGCCCGCAATCAGGGCCGTCACGTAGGAGGAGAGCCGCGGGGTGGGGGAGAAAGCCCATACAGAGCGGGCGCCGCCTTCGTCCCCGGGCATGGTCTCCACGGGCGTTGTCTCCACGGGAGCGGGCGTGGGGGAGTTGGAGATGACGTCCCAGTGGGACGGGGCGGTGACAGTGAACTTGAACGTGGCCTTCAGGTCAGGCTGCTCGAAGACGGCGAACATCCTGCGCGAATCAGGAACCTCGAACTGCGTGTACAGGTAGACCTCGTTGTCCACCGGGTCCACGAAGCGGTGGAGGCCCTCGCCGGTGTTCATGTACGGGGCATCGGCCACCACGGTGAGCTCGTTGTGTTCCTCGAGTCCGGCGAGCTGGATCCTGACGCCGTCCGCCACCGTGCCCGGATCAAGGCTCCTGCCGTTCAGGGTGACGCTGTGCACGGTCCGCGTGACGGCGTCGATGAACGTTGAGGACCCTGGCTTCGCGCTGAACTTCACCGTGGTGGTGCTGCCGAAGACCTCTCCGCCCCGGGTCAGGTCAAGGCTGACGTCGTAGGAGTCGACGGCGATCAGTTCGGCACGTTCGCTGGCTTCAGCGCGCGTCAGATTCATACCTGGCAAAGTGTGTCCTCCAGAAAGATTGCGTCTGCGCAGCTGGCGTGCCCAGCGGCGGCACTGTTCATTCTTGCATTCCCCCACCCGTGGCAAGTAGCGCGGCTCACAGTGGCTGCCGCGGGAGGCGGGCAGCCGCTGGCCGGCGGTGGGAGTAGCGTTAAATCATGGGAAAGTTCATGGAGTCGATGGACACGAAAGCCCTTCGGTTTGTGGTGGGGTTCCCGCTGCTGGTGGCGGCGGCCTTCGTGGTGTGCGCCTTCCTGATCCGGCCGGACCTTCCGGAGCCGCTCGCCATCCGGTGGACGGACGACGGCGGGGCCTCCTTCGCGCCCTTCGGCGCCTATGTCACCGCGGGCGCCGTGATGATCGTGGCAGGCGGCTGGCTGGTCCTCTTCCAGGCCGTGCCCATCAACAGGCCCGTGCTGATGCGCCGGATCATGATGGGTGCCGGTCTGTTCTTCACGCTCTTCGTCACAAGCGCCCTCGCAGCCGGCATTGTTGGCCAGGCGGGGCTGGCAGACGCCCGTGAATCCCGTGTGGACATGACGGTCCTGGCACTGGGAAGCGGAGCGGCCGTGTCCCTGGGGGTGATTGTTGCCTTTGCCTTCAAGGCGGACCAGCAGTGGTCCCCGGACGACGACCGGGCCCTCCAGCTGGCCATCGCCAGGGAAGCGGACCCTGACCTGACCCGGGATAATATCCGGCTCTGGGTCCATGCGCGCAGTTCCGTCTTCGTCATGATTGCCATCGCATCGCTGTTCCCGTCGGCCCTCATCGCCGTTGCCGTTCCCTGGCTCGGCGCGCTCCTCGTGCTCCTGGCCGTGGTGGGCGCGGCGTTCCTGTTCGCGCGCATCAAAGCCGACCGCCGCGGCCTGAAAGTCATGCTGGGCGGCATCGTGCCGGTCATGAACGTCCCGGCGGGAGCCATCTCCGGCGCCACCGCGGCGGACGTGAAAGCCGCAGACTACGGCGGCTGGGGCTACCGGCACCACGGCGGCACTGCCGCCATGCTCGTCAGCAGCGGGCCCGCCGTCGTCGTCAGCAAAACGGACGGCCAGCGCCTGGCGGTGAGCGGCGGCAGCCCTGCCTCGGCTGCGAGGCTGGCCGAGGTCCTGACCCGCGTCGCTGAACGGGCCCGGCCGGGCGGCGGTGCGGCCCCAACTCCCGGCCAGCCGGAGTCCTAGTATTCTTGACCGTGTTGTCCTGACCCTGGCCTGCGCCGTCCCGTTCGGCTGCCGGCGCCCCCAACCGAACGGATTCTGCTCGTGACATCTTCCCCTGCCTTCCCGCGGGTCCACATCGCCACCGACCATGCGGGCATGGAACTGAGCGCCCACCTGGTGTCCCACCTGACCGCCAAGGGCTACGAGGTGGTGGACCACGGTCCCAAGGTGTATGACGCCCAGGACGATTACCCGTCCTTCTGCATCAACGCGGCCCTTGCCGTGGTGGCGGACCAGCAGGCAGGGGTGCCCGCCCTGGGCATCGTGCTGGGAGGCTCGGGCAACGGGGAACAGATCGCCGCCAACAAGGTCAAGGGGGTCCGGGCTGCCCTGGCCTGGAACCTCTCCACCGCGAAGCTGGCGCGGGAGCACAACGACGCCAACGTTGTTGCCGTCGGCGGGCGCCAGCACACGGTGGAGGAAGCCACCCAGCTGATCGAGGCCTTCCTGGCCGAGCCCTTCAGCAACGACGAGCGCCACGTCCGCCGCATCGGAAAAATCGCTGCCTATGAAGCAACCGGCGAGGTCATCGAGTAGTGCCGGAAGGGCATTCCGTCCGCCGCCTGGCGCGGCAGTTCGGGGACGTATTCGGCGGGCGGCGGCTCTCTGTGTCCAGCCCGCAGGGCCGGTTCAGCGGGGGCGCCGCGCTCCTGGACGGGCGTACCCTGCTCGTGGCCGAGGCGCACGGCAAGCACCTGTTCCTGCACTTCGACAACACGCTGGTGCTGCATGTGCACCTGGGCCTGTACGGCGCCTGGAGTTTCGGCGGCGACAGCACGTTCGCCGGTTCCTCCAGTATCGGTGCGCCGCGCCGGGTGGGGGAGCGGGAGACCTTCGCGGACGGGGACGACGGAGGCGACGGTGCCGGCGGCGAAGCCTATGCGGGTCCGCCGGTCCCCGTGGGGGCCGTACGGGTCAGGCTGGCAAGCAGCAACGGCTGGGCTGACCTGAGGGGTGCCACCACCTGCGAAACCATCGCCACCGCTGAGGCCGATGCGGTCCTGGCGCGTCTGGGGCCGGATCCGCTGCGGAACCTGCGGGGCGACGCCGGACGGTTCGCGGCCAACCTGAAGGGCAGGAAAACTGCCGTGGGTGCGCTCCTGATGGACCAGAAGATCATTGCCGGAGTGGGCAACGTGTACCGCGCCGAGGTCCTGTTCCGCCGGCGCATCGATCCCTGGCTGCCGGGAACCGCACTGCCCGACGCCGAGGCGCGCAGGCTGTGGCGCGACGTCGTGGCCGTCATGAACGACGGCGTTGCCGACGGCCGCATCATTACTACCCCGCCCAAGTACTGGTCCGACCATGGCAAGGCGGCAGGCCGAGCCCGGGCCGCAAGGGCCGCGGCGCTGCCTAAGTCGGAAACCTACCCCGCCCGGGACAACGCGCACTTCGTTTACAAGCGGGACGGGATGCCGTGCCGGGTCTGCGGTACCACGGTGCTGACCGCCGAGCTGGTGGGCCGCAAACTTTACTGGTGCCCGTACTGCCAGCAGCCGTCCTGAACGCTCTCTCACCTGATGCGGCTTTTTTGGCGGCAGGTTCAAGGGGGTCGTTGCAACACCTGAGTGATTGGGGTGTTGTTGTGGGTTTTGG